>NZ_CM134196.1:0-42500 GCF_054111205.1 Wenyingzhuangia sp. IMCC45467 | reverse complement strand
GACACCTCACGGCACGAGCTGACGACAACCATGCAGCACCTTGTAAGAAGTCCGAAGAAATATCTATCTCTAAATAATGCATCCTACATTTAAGCCCTGGTAAGGTTCCTCGCGTATCATCGAATTAAACCACATGCTCCACCGCTTGTGCGGGCCCCCGTCAATTCCTTTGAGTTTCAATCTTGCGACCGTACTCCCCAGGTGGGACACTTATCACTTTCGCTTAGTCACTGAATAATTCCAACAACTAGTGTCCATCGTTTACGGCGTGGACTACCGGGGTATCTAATCCCGTTCGCTCCCCACGCTTTCGTTCATCAGCGTCAGTATATACGTAGTAGACTGCCTTCGCAATCGGTATTCTATGTAATATCTATGCATTTCACCGCTACACTACATATTCTATCTACTTCCATATAACTCAAGACTAACAGTATCAAAGGCAGTTCAACAGTTAAGCTGCTGGATTTCACCTCTGACTGATTAGCCCGCCTACGAACCCTTTAAACCCAATGATTCCGGATAACGCTTGGACCCTCCGTATTACCGCGGCTGCTGGCACGGAGTTAGCCGGTCCTTATTCGTATGGTACCGTCAAATAATTACACGTAACTATAGTTCTTCCCATATAAAAGAAGTTTACAACCCATAGGGCAGTCATCCTTCACGCGGCATGGCTGGTTCAGAGTTGCCTCCATTGACCAATATTCCTCACTGCTGCCTCCCGTAGGAGTCTGGTCCGTGTCTCAGTACCAGTGTGGGGGATCTCCCTCTCAGGACCCCTACCTATCGATGTCTTGGTAAGCCGTTACCTTACCAACTAACTAATAGGACGCATAGCCATCTTAAACCGATAAATCTTTAATCATAAATCCATGCGAATCTATAACACTATGGGATATTAGTCCACGTTTCCATGGGGTATCCCCCTGTTTAAGGTAGGTTCTATACGCGTTACGCACCCGTGCGCCGGTCGTCGGCAAATTGCAAGCAATTCCCGCTACCCCTCGACTTGCATGTGTTAGGCCTGCCGCTAGCGTTCATCCTGAGCCAGGATCAAACTCTTCATCGTTAATATTTTAATATCTTGATGATGCTCAAAAAAATCTCATGATCTAGTCATGTAATTTTACTTTCTAATTTTACGCTGTCAATTTCAATATTCTCAATGAACTTAGTCACATCGTGACTTTTTTATCTGTAACTCCTCTCGAAGTTAACTACTTAGCTGCCTCGCTAAGCGGTTGCAAATATAAGAACTTTATTTCTTCTAAAACAAATAAAATTTAAAATATTTTTTAAAAAAATTCTAAACCTTTTTCTATCCTAAAACAGTAGCCTAAACCACCATAAAACCCTTAATGTATCTGAACTTTTTTGCCCCAAACAATCAGTTACCTAATCGCCGTTGCGGGTGCAAAGATACGCACCTTTTTTATTTATTTCCTAATCTTTTTTAAACTATTTTTCTGTTTATTTTTAATCAACTGAAAACATGTGAGTTGAATTCATGAAATTAATAAAAAAAAATCAATTCTCAACTAGATATTTAATTTTTACAACTAAAACTAATAAAAACGGACTGATAACTTAACAAAAAGATATCATCAATTATATATATAGGACAAACATATAATGTAGTATAGCAAAATAAAACATTATTATTATTTTTAATTATAATCTTTAATATGGCTTATCCTAAAGTAAAGGCTTCAGAATTCCCTAATTATTTTAATTGGGGAGTTACGATTTCTGCTTATCAGAATGAAGGAAAATGGAATACCTATGGAAAGGGCAAATCAATCTGGGATAATTTTACTAATAAATCAAATTTTAAAAACGGAAATGCTAATGTAACTACTAATTTTTATCATCATTATAAAGAAGATATACAAAAAGTAAAAGACTTGAATTTAGATAGCTTTAGATTTTCTTTATCATGGTCTAGAATATTTCCAAATGGTATCGGTGAAATCAATCAAAAAGGAGTAGATTTTTATCATGATATAATAGACACATGTCTTGAACTAAAAATTAAACCTTGGGTGACATTATATCACTGGGATTTACCACAAATTTTAGAAGAAAAAGGAGGATGGAACAATAGAGATGTTTTAAACTGGTTTGAAAACTATGTAAACTTTTGCACAAAAGAATACGGCAACAAAGTAAAAAACTGGATTGTACTAAACGAACCTATGAGCTTTGTAGGACTTGGATACTTTATGGGAATGCATGCTCCTGGTAAAAAAGGAATGAAAAATTTTCTATCTGCTGCACATCACACTACTTTGTGTCAAGCTATTGGAGGTAGAATAATTAGAAAAAATGTAAATAATGCTTTTATAGGGACTACTTTTTCTTGTTCTTATGTAAAGCCTATGAATAGACAGGTTAAAAACAAAAAAGCTGCTGAACGTATTGATGCTCTTTTAAATCGTTTTTTTATTGAACCTGCTTTAGGTTTAGGATATCCTATTGATTCTATTCCTGGTTTAAAACAAATTGAAAAATATTACCAACCAGGTGACGAAGAAATGATGAAGTTTGATTTTGATTTTATAGGAATTCAATACTATTTTAAAATTGTTGCTAAATTCAGCTTACTTCCTCCTATTCTTTTTGCAACTGAAATACCTGCTGTAAAAAGAAATGTTAAAATAAATAATATGGGAATGGAAATTTACCCCAAAGGAATTCTAAAGATGTTAGAAAAATTTAATAATTACTCTAATATTAAAGACCTATACATTACTGAATCTGGAGTTTGCTTTGATGATATTATAGATAATGGAAAAATAAAAGATAAAAAACGTATTGATTATTTTAAGAAAACCTTTTACTATACCTTAAAAGCTATTCAAAAAAACATTAATGTGAAAGGTTATTTTATATGGACTTTGACAGATAATTTTGAATGGGCTGAAGGAACAAAACCTAGATTTGGATTGTACTATACCGATTTTGTTACTCAAAAAAGAACTATAAAAAAATCAGGAATATGGATTCAGAAATTTTTAAGTAAAAAACATTCCTTTTAATTTAAGGTGTTTTTTATGAATAATGACTATCCCCTCTGAGCATTTCTTTTTCGTCAATTTCTTTTAACTTATGTTCATACCTTAATCTTGTAATACTTGCATTCAACTCAAATCCTAACAAAAGAATCATAGAGTTTAGCCATATAAAAAGCATTAATACTAAAAGAGTACCTATAGAACCATACAATTCATTATACTTTGAAAATTTAACTACATAAATTCCAAAACCATAAAAAGTTAGCAACGACAGTACGGTTGTTAACACAGAACCCGCTGAAAAAAAGTTAGTTTGCTTACCTTCCGATGTTCCGAAATAATACAACATTGATACGTTACAAAAAATTAAAAACATAAACAACAGGTAACGTAAATTACTAATCCACATTAACCCTTCTGGCAGCCATCCTTTGTTGTATAAAAACTGAACTCCAAATTCAAAAAAAATGGTAACTGCAACAGTTAATATCAACATAAAAGACATGGTTAAAGAAGTTCCTAAGGATATTAGGTATTGCTTAACTACATTTCTAATTTTTTTTACATGTACAGAATACTCAAAAGCTGCAAAAATAGCATTGACTCCATTTGTCATTAAAAATATAGAAACTATAAAACCAAAGGAAAGCAATCCTCCATATTTATTATTAGCAATATCTGCCAAAACAGTATCTACTGCCTCGAATGTTTTTGGAGGTAATAGTTCAGAAATCAACAACATAAAATTTTCCTGAAAACCATCAATAGGTATAAATGGAATTAAGGTTAACATAAACAGCATAAAAGGAAATAGTGCCATGAAAAAGCTGAATGAAATTCCACCAGCTCTAGAGGTTAAAGCTCCTTTTAAAATTCCTATAAAATACATTTCTAGCAGATCATATAGAGTCATTCCCTCCAAACCAGGAACAGGAATTTTTTTTCCAGTACGAACAAACCAATTCATTACTGGTACTTCTTTTAACTCTTCTTCTAGAGAATCCTCTTTTTTTATTTCTTTTGTTTCTAACATTCTTTTTTAAGCAATTTAGTCTATCGCTTTTAAACTTAAATCTAAATTATAAACAGAGTGTGTTAATGCTCCTGATGAAATATATTGAACTCCACATTCTGCATATTTTCTTAAAGTTTCTTCGTTAATTCCTCCCGAAGATTCCGTTCCTGCTTTATCACCAATTAAGGCTACTGCTCTTTTTGTATCCTCGTAATTAAAGTTATCAATTAAAATTCTATGAATTCCATCAAACTGAATAATTTCTTTAATTTCTTGCAAATTACGTGCCTCTACAATTATTTTTAAATCTTTATTATTTGCTTTTAAATACTCTTTGGTTTGTTTTATAGCTTGGGCTACGCCCCCTGCAAAATCTATATGATTGTCTTTTAACATAATCATATCATATAAAGCAAAACGATGATTTTCTCCTCCTCCAATTTTTACAGCCCATTTTTCAATGGCACGAATTCCTGGTGTAGTTTTTCTTGTGTCTAAAATTTTGGTTCCAGTACCTTTTAATAAATCAACATAAAAAGCAGTTTTAGTAGCAATGGCACTCATACGTTGCATGGCATTTAACACCAATCTTTCTGCTTTTAAAATAGATAAAGAACTACCTGAAACATATAAAACAACATCACCATGTTTTACTTTTTCTCCATCATTAATTAAAACTTCTACCTTAAGAGTTTTATCAACATAATTAAAAACCTGCAAAGCAAAATCTACTCCAGCAATAATTCCTATATCTTTTACCAATAGTTTGGCTTTTCCATGTGCGGTTGAAGGAATACAGGCCAAAGAAGAATGATCTCCGTCTCCTATATCTTCTCTAATAGCATTGGCTATTATCAATTCTATTTCATTATCAAATTGTGTTTGACTTATCATTTCCTTAATTTTAAAACAAAGATATACTTCTGTAATTAATTTACATACATTCATTATTCTTAATACATGCGAAAAAACAGACGTAAACACAACATCTATCAGCTAATCAGCAGAATAATGGTATTAAATTTATGATGAAAATCTTTAGGTTAGCTATGACAACACAAGAAATTGCAGATAGATTGGTAGGTCTTTGTAGACGAGGACAAAACGCCTTAGCTCAAGTTGAGTTATATGATGATCATATTGAAAGCATTGAATCACACTCTAACAGACACCGAAAAACTAGAGGAATTGCTAAAGTCCAAAGAAAAACTGCCATTTTTTTTGAACTTGCTCAAAAAATACATCACTCCGAAATTTCTGATCCTTTGGTGGCAGGAAATCATTTTTGTATGAAAATTAGCATAGATGTTACTCTTAGAGGTTTGGGTCGTGTACAACTAGAAGAACTCTGTATTTTTCATGTAAGAGATGAAAAAATTGTAAAAGAAGAATTTTTTTACTCACCTTCCTTAGTATAAAACACAGATATCATCAGTTCTTAGTACCTTTGCTCTTTAAAAGAAAAGGAAACTATGAAAATTGTTCTTTTAGCCATTGGTAAAACCGATGATAAAAATTTAATTCAACTGATTGACAATTATCAGAATAGACTAAAGCATTATATAAAATTTGAGTTAGACATTATTCCTGATATCAAAAACGTTAAAAATCTTTCCGAAGCCCAACAAAAAGAAAAAGAAGGAGAATTAATTCTTAAAAAACTACAACCTACTGATCATTTAATTTTACTTGATGAAAAAGGAAAAGAATTTAGATCTGTAAACTTTGCTAATTTTTTACAAAAAAAGATGAATTCTGGAATTAAACAATTGGTTTTAGTGATTGGTGGCCCTTATGGTTTTTCTGATACTGTTTACTCAAAAGCACAAGGAAAAATTTCTTTATCTAAAATGACCTTTTCTCATCAAATGATTCGTTTATTTATGGTAGAACAATTATACAGAGGTTTTACTATTTTAAAAAACGAACCATATCACCACGAATAGCTTCTAAAACACAAACAACATCTCTATGAAAATAGTTTTTGCCACACATAACAAGAACAAACTAAAAGAAGTAGCTGCTTTACTTCCTAATATTGAATTATTATCCTTAACTGATATTGGTTGTACCGAAGAAATTCCTGAAACTGCTGATACTTTAGAAGGCAATGCCATTATAAAAGCCAACCATGTAACAGAAAAGTATGGATATAGTTGTTTTGCTGATGATACTGGTCTATTAGTAACAGCATTAAATGGAGAACCTGGGGTCTATTCTGCTAGATATGCTGGTGAACATGGAAATGCTGAAAAAAACATGAATTTATTATTAAAAAACCTAGAAGGTAAAATTAATAGAGATGCTCATTTTAAAACTATTATTTGTTTAAACATAAACAATCAACAATACTTATTTGACGGTGTTTGTAACGGTATTATTTTAGAAAAAAAACAAGGCGATGAAGGTTTTGGATACGATCCTGTTTTTAAGCCTAACGGATATGATCTTTCTTTTGCAGAAATGAGCTTGGAGGAAAAAGGAAAAATTAGTCACCGAGGATTGGCTGTACAAAAATTAATACAGTTTTTACAAAACCTATAAAGTGTATATTCCACAAAAAAAATATTATCCCGTTTTTATAGCATTATTTATCACCTTGGTTGTAATTGCTGTTTTTAATATTTATACAGGAACTGTTAACATTCCTATGAAGGAAATTTGGCATATTATTACAAATGATCCAGATACTTCAGAAAACTATCAATACATTATTACAGAATACAGACTACCAAAAACCATTACTAGTATTTTGGTAGGTATTGGCCTCGGAGTTAGTGGGTTGATGATGCAAACTTTTTTTAGAAATCCACTTGCAGGACCATTTGTTTTAGGAATTAGTTCTGGGGCAAGTTTAGGGGTAGCAATCTTAATTATGGGAGGTAGTTTTTTTGGATCACTTCCTTACTTATACAATTTCTCAATCCCCTTAGCAGCAAGTTTAGGTTCTTTTTTAGTTTTAAGTGTAGTGATGATTACCGCCAGAAATATTAGAAACACCATGTCTATACTTATTATAGGATTGATGTTTGGTAGCTTTACTTCTGCAATTATTAGTGTATTGTCTTACTTTAGTTCAGCCACAGAATTACAACAATATATTTTTTGGAGTTTTGGAAGTTTAAGCAACCTGCAATGGTCTGAATTGTATTTATTAATTGGAATCATAGCGGTTAGTGCTATTGGATTGTTATTTATTATAAAACCTTTAGATGCTCTGCTATTGGGAGAAAATTATGCAATAAGCTTAGGGATTTCTATAAAGAAAACACAAAGCATTATTTTTATCATCACCAGTTTGTTAACAGGAAGTATTACTGCTTTTGTAGGACCTATTGCTTTTATAGGCCTGGCAATACCACATATTACTAAGTTGATTTTTCAAACCTCAAATCATAAAATATTAATCCCAGCAGTAGGAATTATTGGTGCTATTGTGATGTTAATTTGTGATAGCTTAACTCATATTTCTGTAGGTTCTAAAACTTTACCCATTAATGCTATTACTTCAATTTTTGGAGCTCCAATAGTCATATGGTTGTTGGTTTCTAAATCTAAAAAATTAGATTCATGAAAAACATAATATTAAAAGCAACTAACCTAAATATAGGCTATACAATCTCAAAAAAAACGATTAATGTTTGCCAAAAAATTAATTTTGATTTACACAAAGGAGAATTATTGTGTTTATTAGGTAGAAATGGTTCAGGAAAATCTACTCTTTTAAAAACCATTGGTAAAATGTTAACACATATTGATGGAGGTATTGAAATTAACAATAAAAATACAGAAACATTAACTCCTAAAGAATTTGCCCAACTAATTGCTGTGGTATTAACGGAAAGCATTCCTGAAAATTCTTTAACTGTATACGAAACAATTGCCTTAGGAAGACAACCTTATACCAATTGGTTAGGGAAATTGTTTGACAAAGATATTTCTATTATTAAAAATGCAATGATTTTAACAGACACGGCTGGTTTATCAAACAAATTAATTCATCAATTAAGTGATGGACAATTACAAAGAGTTATGATTGCCAGAGCGTTGACACAAGATACTCCTATTATATTATTAGATGAACCTACCTCACATTTAGACATTCATCACAAAATAAACATTTTTAAAATTTTATCAAAAATTTGTAAAGAGACTAAAAAAACAGTGTTAATTTCTACACACGAAATAAATCTTGCTCTAAAACATTCCGACAGATTATTATTAATCGACAATCAACAATTCAATATTGGAAAATCTACAGATGAAAATATTCAAAAAAAATTAATGACTATTTTTAATTCTGATGACATTCGTTATGATAGTATTAGTAATCAATTTATATTTTAAACTCAAAATTACATTCTTTACATTTCCTCAAAGTTTTATAATAAATAGGATATATAAGAAATAAGAAAGAGATTAAAATTGACAAAATTCCTTTTGTACTTTTTGTAGATTTAAAATGTGCATAAATTTTATCCGAACTACATTTTGGACAAATTAAAATTTCATTATTTTCATCAGTTACTGGAATACTTTCTATTTCTTTTATAATACTTTGAGATTTTTCAAAATCATCAGATTTAACTTTTAACTTAATTCCTCCTAATGTAATGTTGTAAAGAGGGTTTAGTGTAATCATATTCTCATCTTGAAGGTAACTTTTTATATTTTCACTTTCAAGTTTAGATTTTAAAACATGTGCTTCAAAATAGTTTTCAAAAACTTTAATTGTTATTCATTTCATTATTGTGTTTTCTTTAAATCTAATTTAGGCTATACGACCTTCTTTTGATAAATATGATAAAAAAAATGCTCCAAAAATCATATATAATTTTGGAGCATTTTCACTAACTTATTATACAACTACTAAATTACCTATACTTAGCTGCTAATTTTTTAGCTTCTGGCAAATAAGATTGTAGGGTTGCAATTCTTGTGCTATTAGACGGGTGAGTACTCAAAAATTCTGGTGGAGCTCCTCCTCCAATTTCACTCATACGTTCCCAAACTCTTACAGCTTCTTCTCCATTATAACCTGCCATAATCATAAAAACCAATCCTAACTTATCAGCCTCAGTTTCGTGAGTTCTACTGTATTTTAACATTCCTAATTGAGAACCTACTCCATAAGCCATATTCCACATTTCTTTGGTTTTAGAATCAGCATCACCAGTACCAATTTCTATAGCTGCCGCTCCATATTGCTGAATTTGACTAGAACTCATACGTTCTTGTCCATGTTTAGCAAAAGCATGTGCAACTTCATGTCCCATAATAGCAGCAATACCATCTGTATTTTTTGCCACAGGTAAAATTCCGGTATAAAAAACAACCTTTCCTCCTGGCATACACCATGCATTTAGTTGGTCATCTTGTACCAAATTAAACTCCCATTGGTAACTATCAGCCTCAGCATTCATACCATTTTTACGCATAAACTTATCAACTGCTGTAGATATTCTAACCCCAACAGCTTTTATTTCTTGAGTTTTTGTTTTATCTGTAGATAGTTTATTCTCTTTTAAGAAAGCATCATATTGAGCAAAACTAGTTGGTAACACTTCTGCATCCGATACAAAATTTAAACGTTTTCTTCCTGTAATAGGTACAGTAGAACATGCTACTAAAATTGTAGTTACTATAATTAATGAGATTGTTTTTTTCATGTCAAAAATAAATTTGGTTTACACAAATATAACATTTGATAGAAAACTAAGTAATGATTCTACTACAGATTCGACTTAATTTTTAAATCTCACAAAAATGAAATCAAAACAAAGTCTTTTTATCCTATTCATAATCTTTTGTATTGGTAGTATTTCTGCCCAAACAAAAATCATTAAAACGGATGCAGAATGGAAAAAAACATTAACCCCAAACCAATATCAAGTATTAATAAAAAAAGGAACTGAACCAGCTTTTTCTGGAAAATATGATAAATTCTATAAAAAAGGAACTTACCATTGTGCTGCCTGCAACACTCCTTTATTTACCTCTAAAAGCAAATTTGATTCAGGCTCTGGCTGGCCTTCTTTTGATGAACATATAGGTAACAATATTGGATTTAATAAAGACAATAAATATGGAATTACTAGAACAGAAATAGTTTGTAATGTTTGTGATGGACATTTAGGTCATATTTTTATGGATGGACCAAAAAACACCACCGGAAAAAGATATTGTGTAAATTCTTTAGCCTTAAAATTTAAAAATTCGCAATAAAATAACATAAGTCAATGATAATTAAACACTTATTCTATAATTTTACAATAAGCAAATGATAAGCCACTTAATTTCATGGTCGTTTTATCATTTTAAAAAAATTATAGTATTTGTTTTTATGTTTTACAATTAAACCTTCCTATTTGGGAAGGTTTTTTGTTGTTAATAAAACCCTTTTAAAGTTGTGATATTCTTGTATATTTGCAGCTCAACTTTAATAAAGTAAATTACAGCATATGTTCAATAATTTATCAGATAAATTAGATAAAGCCTTACACGTTCTAAAAGGACACGGAAAAATAACAGAAGTAAATGTAGCAGAGACTTTAAAAGAAGTACGTAGAGCATTATTAGATGCCGATGTAAACTTTAAAATTGCCAAAGAATTTACTGTAAGAGTTAAAGAAAAAGCCATTGGACAAAATGTATTAACTACTTTAAATCCAAGTCAATTAATGGTTAAACTTGTAAAAGACGAGT
Source organism: Wenyingzhuangia sp. IMCC45467 (assembly GCF_054111205.1). The sequence continues at coordinate 31,763 of NZ_CM134196.1, read as the reverse complement.
TAGCCGATTTGATGGGAGGTGAAACTGCTGGAATTAATTTAACAGGATCACCAACCGTAATATTAATGGCTGGTTTACAAGGTTCTGGTAAAACTACTTTTTCTGGAAAATTAGCCAACTTTTTAAAAACTAAAAAGAACAAACAAGTACTTTTGGTAGGAGCAGATGTTTATCGTCCTGCTGCCATCAATCAGTTACAAGTTGTAGGAGAGCAAATTGGAGTTGAAGTATATGCTGAAATTGATAATAAAAACCCTGTAGAAATTGCTAAAAATGCTATTGCTCATGCAAAAGCAAATGGTAAAAACACAGTGATTATAGATACTGCTGGTCGTTTGGCTATTGATGAAGCTTTAATGACAGAGATTTCTAACATTCATAAAGCTGTAACTCCACAAGAAACTCTTTTTGTAGTAGATTCTATGACAGGTCAAGATGCTGTAAACACAGCCAAAGCTTTTAATGACTTATTAAACTTTGACGGAGTTGTTTTAACAAAATTAGATGGTGATACTCGTGGTGGTGCTGCTTTAACTATTAAATCTGTAGTTAACAAGCCTATTAAGTTTATTGGTACTGGAGAAAAAATGGAAGCTATTGATGTTTTCTATCCAGAACGTATGGCTGATCGTATTTTGGGAATGGGAGATGTTGTTTCTTTAGTAGAACGTGCCCAAGAACAATACGATGAAGAAGAAGCGAGAAAACTACAAAAGAAAATAGCTAAAGATCAGTTTGGTTTTGATGATTTCTTAAGTCAAATTCAACAAATCAAAAAAATGGGAAATATGAAAGACTTGGTAGGAATGATTCCAGGTGCTGGAAAAGCCCTTAAAGATGTTGATATTGATGATGATGCTTTTAAAGGAATTGAAGCCATTATAAAATCTATGACTCCTTTAGAAAGAACTGAACCTAAAGTAATTAATGCCTCTAGAAAAAAGAGAATTGCCAAAGGATCTGGAACTAGTATTACTGAGGTAAACCAATTGTTAAAACAATTTTTTCAAATGAGTAAAATGATGAAAATGATGCAAGGTGGTGGCTCTAGAAAAATGATGCAGATGATGCAAGGTATGAAAGGAAGAATGCCAGGAATGTAATATTTTAGTATTCAGTACAAAGTACTGAGTAATTAGTTTTACAAGTAACAATTAAACTTACTACTGTGTACTCTGTATTCAGTACTAAAAAAAACAAGATGACAATATTAGATGGTAAAAAAACCTCTGCAGACATCAAAGCTGAAATTGCAGAAAAAGTAAAAGAATTAAAAGCTCAAGGTAAAAAAACGCCTCATTTAGCAGCTGTAATTGTTGGGAATGATGGTGCTAGTAAAACCTACGTTGGTGCTAAAGTAAAAGCTTGTGAGTTAGTTGGTTTTGATTCTACACTTGTAGAATTACCAGAAGAAACTACCGAAGCTGAATTATTAGCTAAAATAGAAGAGTTAAACAACAATGATGCTATTGACGGATATATCGTTCAATTACCATTGCCTAAACATATTGATGAGCACAAAGTTTTATTAGCTGTTGATGCTACTAAAGATGTTGATGGTTTTCACCCTACAAATGTTGGGAGAATGGCTTTAGAATTGCCTACTTTTTTACCAGCAACCCCTTATGGAGTAATGGAGTTGTTAGAGCGTTATAAAGTTCCTACATCTGGTAAAAACGTTGTTGTTATTGGTCGTTCGCATATTGTTGGACGTCCAATGAGTATTTTAATGTCTCAAAAAAGAGCTGCTGGTGATGCAACGGTAACTGTTGCTCACTCTAGAACAGCTAACTTAAAAGAGTTAACCTTAAAAGCAGATATTATTGTAGTGGCTTTAGGTGTGGCTGAGTTCTTAACTGGTGATATGGTTAAAGAAGGAGTTACTATTATTGATGTTGGAATTACTCGTTTAGATGATCCGTCAAAAAAGAGTGGCTTCCGTTTGGCTGGAGATGTACATTTTGAATCTGTTGCTCTAAAAGCATCTTTCATCACTCCGGTTCCTGGAGGTGTAGGACCTATGACTATTGCCATGTTATTAAAGAATACTTTATTAGCTGGAGAAAATAGAGCTTAACTATAATTTTAAAAATAAAGACATCAAAAAAGGCATTTCTGTATGGAAATGCCTTTTTGCTTTTTTAGAGTTTCTGTCTATTATTTATCATCTAACCAAACCGTAAATGATGTAAACTTAGATCCCTCTGGAATTTGACTTTTATCAACATCACCCAAAGTAAAAGGCTTAACACCAACAACTTGCTTATCTATAGTAAAAGTAGCATTAATATCTTTTACAAAAACTGTTATCAATTTAAAGGTAGCTTCCAATTTATCTATATTATGATTTACATTTAATTCATTAAAAGTAGAGGTTACCCCTACTCCTGCTTCTGTTTTATATTCATCACTAAAAATAGTTACACTTCTAATTTTAGAAACACTGTCTAAAGGATTTATTGGAGAAATAGATAACAACAACTTCCCTCCTTTTTTATATACCAAATAAGTATCATTATCTGCAATGTAATCATTTACATTTCCTAAATCACCTTCACTTAATCTAGATACTATAGAATCGTTTTTAAACAAATTCTCTAGTTCTTGTACCGTGGTCGTATTATCAATTGGCCCAACTTTGTCCAATGCAATAGTTGTGTCTTTTGATTGGCACGAAATCGCCATGGCCACAACTACTAATAGTGCTAATATTTTTTTCATCTAATTCTAAAAATTTAAAGCACCAAGGTACATAAAAATCAATTATTAGTAATCAATCTTGAGCTACAAATTATAAAGAACCGTTTACATTTGTTTACATATTTATGCTTAAAAACTTTACAAAGTTTACAAACTTTTCTGAACATAATTTCTTGTATCTTTGCACACCAAAACAAAACCGATGGATATACAAACTAAAGAACTTGTAGATAAAGGAGTTATGCTTCCGTTAATGGAAGAATTCTACACCATACAAGGAGAAGGTGCTCATACAGGAACTGCTGCTTATTTTATTAGAGTAGGTGGATGTGATGTTGGTTGCCATTGGTGTGATGTAAAAGAAAGTTGGGATGCTAATTTACATCCGCCTACACATGCAGATATTATTGTAGACCATGCAAAACCATACAAAACTATTGTCATTACCGGTGGAGAACCCTTAATGTGGGACATGCAATATTTAACATCCTCTTTACAAAATAAAGGATTACAAACTCATATAGAAACATCGGGAGCATATCCGCTAAGCGGTCAATGGAACTGGATTTGCTTGTCTCCTAAAAAAACAAAATTACCTTTAGATGGAATTTATCCTGAAGCACATGAATTAAAAGTAATTATTCACAACAAAAGTGATTTTAAATTTGCTGAAGAACAAGCCGCTAAAGTATCTAACAAATGTGGTCTGTATTTACAACCTGAATGGAGTAAAAAAGAAATGATGACTCCAATGATTGTGGATTATGTAATGAAAAATCCTCAATGGAAAATTTCTTTACAAACTCATAAATATTTAAATATACCTTAAAGTTTAGCTTTTACTAAAGACAAAATTTTATAGAACTGTTCTTCTCTAGATAAATTAGAGTTATCTATTTCAACAGCATCCTTAGCCATTTCTAAAGGAGAGTCTTCTCTTGTTGTATCTAGAGTATCTCTTTCTACCACATTGTTATAAACCTCATCAAAAGAAACGTTTGTATTTCCTTTGGCCTGTAACTCATCAAACCTACGTTGTGCTCTGGTTTGGGCAGAGGCTGTCATAAATAATTTTAATTCAGCATTTGGAAAAACTACAGTACCAATATCTCTACCATCCATAACAATCCCTTTAGATTTTCCCATCTCTTGTTGTAGGGCTACTAATTTTTGTCTTACAGCAGATATAGAGGCTACTTTACTTACATAAGAAGAAACTTCCATTCCTCTAATTTCAGTTTCTACATTTACGTTATTTAAGTAAACCTCGGAGAAACCTAATTGAGAATTGTATTTAAAATCTATTTGAATTTTTACCAAATCATCTATCAACTTTTCTTCTTCTACCTCTCCTTGTTTAGCAAAACCATTTTGTAAAGCATATAAAGCAACTGTTCTGTACATTGCTCCAGTATCAACATAAATATATCCTAGCTCTTTTGCTAACTGTTTAGCTACTGTACTTTTTCCTGTTGATGAAAATCCATCAATGGCAATGGTAATTTTTGATGACATATTATAAATGTAAAGTTAATCCGAAAGTGCTATACTTAGCCCCTTCTTGAAATTTAGCATAAGCATAATCAAATCTCAAATATTTGGTATTGATTCCAAAACCATAAGACAAACCTGCTCCTGTTCTTACTTCGTTTAATTGATATTCTTGAGATCTACGGTGGTTGTACCCTAGCCTAATACTAATTAGTTTTTCTGGCCATAACTCTGCACCTAAAGATACGTGTCTTAGCGCATTATTTACATCACTAATAGATTCTTCGGTTACATTATTTTCTAAATCTGTTTTAGACCTTGATGGATTAGGTTCGCTAACATCCCAATTATTTAATTCATCAACAGCACCATAAATTTTAATAGGCACATGCTCTAATCTATATTCTATAGAAAAAATAGCATTACTTCTAATCAGTTCTTTGTCATCTATAAAAGCAGATATTTGATCTCCCGAATTCCTTAATACTAAAGACATTACCATAGGTTTTGTTGGGTGTATATAGGTAATTCCTAAATCATACAAAAGTGCTGAAGAAGTATAAACATCTATTTTGGATGATATATATTTTAAAGAAGCCCCAAATGAAACTGATTGGAAAGTATAACCATACCCTAAATTAAAAGAAATATCACTTGCCGAAAACACCCCTAAAACAGTTGGGCCACTAGCATCTGTTCTCTCAAAATCTCCATAATCAAAATATTGAATTCCTAAAAAGGCTGTTCCGTATTTTGGGTTAATAGATTTTGCATAAGAAAGTGACCCTACATTTATTCCTGAAATATATTTAATATAATTAAAAGAAATATCGTTTTCCATTAATGTGTTTACTGATGATGGATTCCATAAAGTTTGAGAAACATCATCTCTAGAAGTTAAAGTAACACCCCCCAAAGCAACTTGTTTGGCAGATGTTGGTATATTTAAAAAAGAATATAGGGTCTCACCTCCTGTTTGCGAATACAAACTACATGACACCAACATAGAAAACAGAATATATATATACTTCATTCTTTAATACTTCTCTCAGCAAATATAAACGCTTGATTTTAATATTTATGTAAAATTTGCTTTTAGATTCTATCTAAATCATACTATTTTTAACAATTGATGATGTAACTCTTGTACATCATGTTCCAATTTATTTAAATTATTGTTATGAATTACATAATCTGCTTTTTTAATTTTTTCTTCTTGACTCCACTGATTGTCCATTCTAGCCAATACCGCTTCTCTATCTACTTTATCTCTTTTCATCACCCTAGAAATTCTATCTTCTAAATCTGCTGCTATCACAACTACCTTATCGCAAAAATGTTCACTTTTGTTCTCGTATAAAATTGCATTTTCATAAACCAAATACGGAGCTGTTTGCTCAGCTACAAAATCTTTAAAATGTTTATGAACTGCTGGGTGTACTATTGCATTTAATTGCTGTAACAGCTCTTTATTATTGAATACTTTTTGAGCGATATAGGTTCTATTTAACTCATTGTTTTGATATGATTTTTCTCCTAATAAATGAATAATACTTGTTTTTACTTCATGAGAATGAATCATAATATTTTTAGCTTCAACATCTGCTTGATATATAGGAACTCCTAAAGATTTAAACAACTCTAAAACAGTGCTTTTACCACTACCTATACCGCCTGTTATCCCTACAACCATGTTATTTTAATATTAAATATTCAACCTCATTAATACTTAACTTTACCGAAGACACCATGTTAGGCTTTTGTCTTACTTCGGTTTTCATAAACTTACTGGTTCTTTTATTATAATCACAAATTACCAAAAAATCCGATGTTTTAACTTCGTTAAATTGTGATAATCTAACCAAACAAGTAACTTCAATTTTTTTAGGATACACCACTATTTCTTCTCCATTAGGAGCGTTGATAATTTGGACAGGAACAGACAATGTTTTTTCTGTAATTTTTTCAACCTCAACTTTTAAACGTACCACTTCGTGTGAATAATCTATCTTAGGAATATCTGGCTTAACTACCTTAACTTCTTTATCTATAGATTCCTGAACTTTATCTAATTTAAAAGTCTCTAAGTTAATTTCATTAATTTTTGACACCTGCATTTCTGGACCCGAAATTAATATAGAGTCGGGAACAATTTTATATCCCGAAAAAGATTTATATCCTAAATGATAAGTAACATCTACATGTGGAACAACTGCCACTTTTTTAAAACTTTTTTTCCCTAATTTTACAAATAAAGTATCCGAAATTACATCTACTAAAGTAACGTTTTCTTTTATTGAATTTCTAACTTGTTTTTTTAACTCGCTATTTGCCAAGTAGTAGTCGTACTTGTTTTTTCTTTTTAAATGCTCTACAGAAACTTCTATTTCTGGTTTTGAAAAGGCAATACCTAAAAAATAAAAACCATTTCCTTTAATTCTAAACCCTAATTCTTTTGGTGGGTTCTCCTGAAATACAAACTCTTTAGACAACGATGAATAATGAATAGGATAATAAACAATTTGACTATATTCTTTTGATAATTTGTTTAGAAACCAAAACAAAAAAGTTCCCAAAACAAAAATTAAAAAAACCGAATCTCTTTTTTTATTGAATTTAAAAATGCTTTGTTTTTTAGTTTTATTCATGTTAGCTAAAATAGGAAATGAAAAACAAACATCAAGATATTATTACAAACAAAACGGGTCTTTACATACCTGTCAAATTTGATAATTTCTAAACAATATTTTATCAATAGTATTTTAAAAAAAGTAAATAATATTTATAAAAAGTTCCAATAAACTACATTTATTTTTTTAACGACTATATAGAACCGTTTACCGAAACAAACACTCTTTTAAACGATTATTAACCGACTACTTTGATTAATTAGTTTACTTTTACTTAGTAAAACTTACATAAATTTTAATTTGCTATGAAGAAAATCATCTTTTCGATGCTTACACCGTTAACAGTTTTTATGATAAGCTGTAACCCTAATAATAATGATATTAAAAATAGAGAAAAAGATATTATTATTAATACAACCGACTTATCTAGTCGTATAAACAACAATGATTTAGGAGTGATTAGTATTAAAGAAGCTCCTGATAGTGACCCTAACGATCCAGACAACCCAACTGACCCAAAAAACAATCCTGATGCTAAAACAAGTAATATTTCTAATGCTAAAACCAACAGTATTAAATATCAAAACACGGCTAGTGTTGAAAACGATATTGCCAGTAATATTCCCTTAGTAAAAATTGCAGAAGTATCTGCCCCTGTTTATCAAGGAACAACACTTAGAGCTACACATGTTGCCATTGAAGGAAATTATGCATATGTTTCTTTTAATGTAGAAGGAAATCAATATTTAGGAGCTGTGGATGTTATCAACATTTCGGATCCAACCAACCCAGTAATGGAGGTAGAAGCTATTTTTCCTAATACAGATGTAAGTGCTGTTAGTTATTATAATAATACTTTATATGTAGCAGGAGCCTCTAATGCATTAGACAATGATGGTACAGCTCCTGCTGTATTAATGTCTATTGAATTAGAAAATGGAATTCCTACAGACAATATCAGCATAATAGATATGCCTAGCTATGTGGCTACAGACGTACTTGCCAATGCTAACGGTATTTATGGTGTTTCTGGAGACAACGGAATTATAGGAAAATACAATCATAACAACAAAAACCTTAACCAGAGTCTTGTTTTAAGTGATTTAAGAGCTATTGGTAACTATGATAACAAAATAGTTGTATTAAGCGGAACAGAAGGAATTTATGTTTATAATGAAGCTAATTTAAATGAAATAAATAACTTTAGTACTAGTCAAGATATTGCGGACTCTAAAAGAACTTTAGCCTTTTATAACGATTACTTAATGGTATCTGAAGGAAAAAAAGGATTAGGAATATACAATCTAAACACTGGAGCTCCATTTACTATTTTTGAACTACCTAGTATTATAGACAACAACATAGATCCTAATGAGGTAGTTACCAATGCTGTTACAGTAGAAAACGATCATGTTTTTATGGCCAATGGTGCTGCTGGAATAGCTGTATATGATATTGAAAACGAGATATCAAGCAACCATATTATTGGAACATTAGAAATTGATGGATCTACCAATTACGTTAAAAGTAACAATGGATATATTTTTGTTGCTAGTGGAGATGGTGGTTTAAAAATTATAAAAACAGTAGAAAAAGAAATAGATGCAGAAAACACTATCAACTGTGAAGGACTGCCAGCTTATACAGGAAGTTCTTGGTTAAATATTAATTCTAACAGCCCTCAATCTTACAGCGGATCTGCAAGTTTAATGGGACTTAACATTAACGATCAATTAACTTTTTGTGGCTCTTTAGCCGTTACTTACGGATTACATGTTAATAGCCAAGGTGACTTTTACATGAGTGGCTCTTTAGCACAAGGAAGCACAACCAATCCATGGAATGCATTACAAATTAACAATTCAACCATGCACTTAGAAGGAAGTATGGTCGTTTATGGAAACATGACCATTAATAGTGGCGGAACCCTTGAGGTTTTAAGTTCAGGGTCTAGTATTACCATATACGGAGACTTAATACTAAACAATAACGCTACCATTAATTTTGGTAACACTGGAGCTACCATAACCATACACGGAAATGTTACTAAAAATAACAACCCTATTATTACTGGTAATTTTAATGACACTCTAAACAAGTTATAAATCACTTACTAACTATACTATTAAACAAAAGAGAAGCCTCTAGCATAATTGTCTAGAGGCTTTTTTATTTATATATTTTTTAAATCAGGTTAGTTAAAAAATTAATTTCTAGCTTTAAATAGATTTATCAATAAATTAACATAAAAACAATACAACATAACCTTCATTAAATCAATTATTTAACCCTTAAAAACACCTAACCTGCTATATGACAGTATAAAAACTGTTATAAAATCCTAGAAATAAAATATAAAAATCCGTTCTTTATTAAAGTAAATCAAAATAAGTATGGAATCAAAAAAAGCGTTGCCCATATTTTCATCGTATAAAACCAATGAAACATTTTACGATGAAATCTTTAAAAATGACAAAGAAATTAGAAGTGCTTATAAAGAATTATTTCAATTATTTAACGAGTACCAGGTAGATGATTTTAAACTATTAAATGAAAAAGCGAAATTATCATTTTTAAATCAAGGGATTACCTTTCAAGTTTACGACAAAACTACTGTTGAAAAAGTTTTTCCATTTGATTTATTTCCCAAAATAATTACTGCTGACGAATGGGATCATATAGAATCTGGAGCACTACAAAGAAGTAGGGCTTTAAATTTATTTTTACACGATGTGTATCATAAAAAGCAGATTATAAAAGACGGAATTGTTCCCATAGAATTAATTAGTAGTTCTGAAAACTACCTAGATCAAATGAATGGTTTAGAACCACCTGGAGGAATTTATAACCATATATCTGGAACAGATATTATAAAACATTCCGATGGAGAATACTATGTATTAGAAGACAATATTAGATGCCCTTCTGGTGTTAGTTATGTTATTAGTAATAGAGTGGCTTTAAAACGAGCTATGTTTGGAGTTTTTAACAATTACCCTACATGTTCTGTAGCCAATTACTCCGAAAATTTACTAGAAATAATGCAGTCTGTAAAACCAGCTGGTGTAGATATACCTACTTGTGTGGTTATTACTCCTGGTATTTTTAACTCCGCTTATTATGAACATTCTTTTTTAGCAAAATCTATGGGAATTGAGCTAGTAGAAGGACGTGATCTTTTTGTAGAAAAAGATTTTGTATACATGAAAACCATTTATGGCCCTGTAAGAGTAGATGTAATTTATAGACGAATAGATGATGCCTTTATAGATCCTTTAGAATTTAATCCAGATTCTGTATTAGGAGTTGCTGGGTTATTTGCGGCCTATAAAAAAGGAAATGTTACCTTGGTAAATGCCCCTGGAACTGGTGTAGCTGATGACAAAGCCATTTATACTTACATGCCACAAATTATTAAGTATTATTTAGATGAAGAACCAATACTAAACAACGTTCATACTTACCATTGTAGCAGACCTAAAGAATTGGCATACGTACTTGACAACATTGATAAATTGGTTATTAAACCCGTAGATGAATCTGGAGGTTACGGAATTTCAATTGGAAACAAATTAACAAAAGAAGAAATAGAAAAAGTAAAAGCTGTTATTAAAGCTAGTCCAAGAAAATATATTGCTCAACCTATTATGGCATTGTCAACCCACGCTACATTTATAGATGAAAAGCAATGTTTTGAACCAAGACATGTAGATTTAAGAACTTTTACTTTACTAGGAAAAGATAAAGATTTTGTATTAAAAGGAGGACTAACCAGAGTTGCTTTAAAAGAAGGGAATTTAATTGTAAACTCATCACAAGGTGGTGGATCTAAGGATACTTGGGTTTTAAAAAGATAGATTTATGTTAGCAAGAGTAGCCAACAATTTATTCTGGATGGGACGATACCTTGAAAGAACAGAACACATAGCACGATTTTTAAATGTTAATTACTTTTCATCTTTTGATGCTCCAAACGAAACATCGCAATCTAGACAATTTGCTTTAAACTCCATTGTTAGAATGATAGATGATGATCCTGATACTGGAACCATTCTTTTTGAAAAAAAAGTGCTTTTTGATGCTGCCTTAAACGATGAAAAAATATTCTCTATTAAAAGCTATTTTAGAATGGCCAGAGACAACGCTTCTGGAGCAAGAGATATGATCTCTTCAGAATTATATGAGTCTATTAACAAATTACATCATTACATCAATAATTACTCTATAGAATACTTTACAGAAAGAGGACTAGATGAATTTACTACGTATGTAGCAAAAGCCGTTGCAGAAATCAAATCTAACATAATCACAACAATGATGCACGATGAAGTGTATTGTATTACCAAACTTGGAATTAACTTAGAAAGAGCTTCTGATGTAATTAGAATTATAGATACAAAATATAAGGATGCTTTAAGTGTTCAAGACGAATCTGAATTTTCTACCTCTTACGAGTGGACTACACTATTAAAATGTATTCAGTCTTTTGACATGATGAAACGTCATTATAAAAAAGCACCTACAAGTAAAAACACATTAGATTTTTTAATTTTAAATCCTGAATGCCCTAAATCTGTAATGAGCTGTTTAAACAATGCAAAATACTATATTGATTATTTAAACATTCACGGAAATTTAAATGCTGCTTTTTTAATAGGGAAACTTACTGCAAAATATCATTATGGACGTATTGATGAAATTGAAATAAGTTTTCATGAGTTTATTCAAGAAATTATTAGTGAATTAGATGAGATTTGTCTTCAAATAGAAGAAGAACTGTTAAAGCATTAATTAACAAATATTTGGGTATTAATAAGTTATATATATTATATTTGCGTATTACTCATTTAATACCCTACTATTATGCAATATTATTATAATATTAAATATACAACCCATAACACATACGAAAACCCTGTTAGCAATGCAATGTGGCAGTTTTTAATTGAGCCACTAAATAACGACTCTCAATTTATAGAAAATTCTACTTTTTTAGAAACTTCAGATATTTCTCTAAGCTCATCAATAAATGGATACGGATTTAAAACTTTTAAAGTAATCCCTAAAAACACTATCACTGATATTGTCTTTAATGCCTCTTTTTCATTGGTTAAAAACAATAATGAAATAAATCCATTAGAATCTAGAATCTATACTAAAGATTTAAACGAACTTAATAGTGATGCTTTTAAAATTGAATATCATCCTTTTTTAAAAAGTACTCAACTAACAAGTTTACCTACAGATAAAAAAGAACTGTTTTTGTTTGATGCTAATAAAAGTACTTTTGAAAACTTAAAAGCCTTAAATAAATGGATATATCTGTTTATATACTACACTACAGGAGTTACAAATAACAAAACTGAGTTAAAAGATATTATCACAAATAATAAAGGGGTAGCACAAGACTTTAGCCACTTATTTTGTGCTATGGCAAGACAACATGATATTCCTACTAGGTTTGTAACTGGTTTTTTAAATCAAGAAACAGACTTGTTTGGAAAAACTGAAGTACATGCTTGGGCAGAATGTTATATCCCAAATATAGGATGGGTTGGTTTTGACCCTACTAACAATATGTTGGCAGACTTTAATCATATTAAAATAGCACACGGTAAAGACTATCAAGACTGTGCTTCTTTAAAAGGAATTGTTTTTAGCTCAGGTAAAAGCACTACAAAATATAATGTTAAAGTAACTGTAAAAGAGTTTAAAGAAGAGTTATCATCTACTTTAAATAACATTTCAACTTACAACCTAATTAATAACAAAAAAACACATTAACGTTTTTTACATTACAAAAAAGCTGTTACAAAAATTTGTAACAGCTTTTTTTATGGGTTATATATAAATAACTTAGATTTTTTATTTATACCTACTAAAGTCAATTGCTCTTTAAAAACGGTTGGCATGTTTTTATAATGTGAATTTCTTGACAAAATATAAAAAGGATATTCTTCCTTTAATAACACTTCCAACTCATCAGAAGTTTCTATTACTTTTATTTTTCCAGAAGTATAAAACTGCGAAGAATATGATTTAAACTCCCAAGCATATACATCAGTAATATTGGTGCGTTTCATTTCTTTTAAAATATGTTTGTCTGTGTTTTGCCAACCAGTATCTGTGTAAAAAGTATTCATTCCTATAAAACCAATAAACACCAAAACGGGAACTATCATTGCTCCAATAATCCAAGCTTTTTGCTTTTTATAATTTTCAAAATAATGCATTACTAATAATGCTAATGGAATAGTACAAGGTAAAGTATAAGTGTGAATTAAACTTTTTGACACCGTAAAAAACAAGGGTGTCCATAACATCCAAAACCAAAGATATGTTACCCATTTGTCTTTAATTATTTCATTTTTATTCTTAATTCCTTTTGCTATTATAAACTGAACCCAAGGAAGTGAAAACAAAAACAAAAACAACCAAATCATCCCCATAGGTTGTTGTTTAGCAAAACCATACTTATCCCCTTTCCAACCAGATTCAAAAAACCTTTTATAGTGTTCTCCTACAAAAAAATAATCTATAAAGCCTGGTGTTCTAACTTCTGCCCAATAATACCAAATAAAAGAAATTCCAAAGGCTAAAATCATTCCTGGAATCCAAAAAGCTTTTTTAAAAAACGTTAATAATTGACCTTTATATAAACAAGACCATATAAATATAGGCGGTACAGTTAGCACCAATGCTATAGGTCCTTTTGCTAACATTCCTATAGCCACACCTACCCATGTAACAAATTTCCATGCTCTTTGGTTATAATTATCTTTTAAAGAATTCCAAAAACCAATCATAATAAAAGTAATCCCTACAAGTAAAGAAGAATCTGTAGACACTACTCCACAATGAATGTAGTACTCTGGTATGGTAAATAAAACCAATGCAAACCAATATTTTTGTTTTTTATTAAAATCAAACGCTTTGGCTACAAACACTATTAAAAAAACTTGCAATAAAAACGAAGGAAAACGAGCTGCGAATTCATTTACTCCAAAAACTTGATAACTAAAAGCTGAAATCCATGTAGACATAGGTGGTTTAGCCCAAAAAGGCACTCCATAGTCTATTTGAGGAGTAACCCAGTTTCCTGTATCATACATAATACGTGCTATTTCTGCGTATCTTGCTTCTGTTTTATCTAATAATGGAAGCCATGCACTAACTAACAAACGAAGTCCTGCTAGAAAAAAAACAGTAATTTCTAGTGCATATTTTTTAATATTTGAAATCATTAGTTTTTATAGTTTTTGTAAGCTTTGTTAATTTTAAGTAAATCTAACCATAACTTAAAAAAATAAGTCATTTTCACTTTAGAGTCTCCTTTATCTACCCATTTTCTCAAGGGAATTTCTTTCATTTTTACTATGGCTACTTCCCTACTGTAAAAATGAATAATTCTAAAAAATATTTCCACATCGAACAACCATTTTGAAATAAAAGGTTTGTTAAAAACCACTATACTTAACTCTTTATTAAATACTTTAATTCCACACTGAGTATCATACACCCCTAGCTTTAATATATTTGATATAAAAGTGGCTATAATTCTCCCTGTAAAAAACCTAAAAGAACTTCTTTCTATTCTTGATCCTAACTTTTTAATTCTAGAACCAAAAACAAAAGTCAACTTACCACTAAGCTTTCTACTTATTCTGTAACATTCTCCTAAAGGAGTGGCTAAGTCGGCATCTAAATAAGCTATTTTATGAAAGTTAAAATTGTCAGCACAATAATTCATCCCCATTTTAGTAGCTCCTGCTTTTCCTTGGTTTTTTCCACAATCAAAAACAGTAATTTGTTGATTTGATTTTTTTTCAAAACCTCTTAAAATTTCTAAAGTACCATCTGTAGACCCATCATTAACAAAGCAAATAGCTACATTTTCTTTGTTTTTTAAAAAAGAAAGAAACTTCTTTTCTCTCAATGATTTAGACTCATTGTAAGAAGGAATCACAATGATTAAATCATACTCTTTTGCAGTATCTAACATAAGTTTGTTGAATAACTTTTATAGGGAAATTACACGTTCTTTACCTTAATTTAACGCAATTGTAAAAATAGCATTATTTATGAATCTAAAAAATGAATTAACTTATCGTTTTATGCACATAAGACATTGTAAAATCTATAAAAAACATCATTGTTAAAATTGATGTGTAGATTGTTAAAAGTTATAAACATTAATCCTTATAAAGTGTAAAAAAGATTTATTTTAGCGACTCATAAATTCTAAAAATATAGAGAATATGTCAGATACTATTGAAAGACTTAAATGCTTGATTATTGGATCAGGTCCTGCAGGTTATACTGCTGCTATATATGCTTCTAGAGCAGATTTAAAGCCAGTAATGTACACGGGAATGCAAATGGGTGGACAGTTAACCACTACTACTGAGGTTGACAATTTTCCTGGTTATCCTGAAGGTACAGATGGTACTGCTATGATGGAAGACTTAAAAAAACAAGCAGAACGTTTTGGTACTGAAGTTCGTTTTGGAATGGCTACTGCTGTAGACTTTAGCAACAAAATTGGTGGAATTCACAAAGTAACTATTGATGGAAACAAACAAATTGAAGCTGAAACAGTTATTATTACTACAGGGGCTACTGCTAAATATTTAGGATTAGAAAGTGAAGAACGTTTAAAAGGAGGTGGAGTTTCTGCTTGTGCTACTTGTGATGGATTCTTTTACCGTAAACAAGATGTTATTGTAGTAGGAGCTGGTGATACAGCTGCTGAAGAAGCAACTTATTTAGCTAATATTTGTAACAAAGTTACCATGTTGGTTCGTAAGGATTATATGAGAGCTTCTAAAGCCATGATTCACAGAGTTGAAAAAACTGAAAACATTGAAGTTTTATACAATACTGAATTGGATGAAGTTTTAGGAGATAATGTTGTTGAAGGTGTTCGTGTGGTGAATAACCAAACTAACAACAAGCATGAAATTGCTGTTACAGGTGTATTTATTGCTATTGGTCACACTCCAAATACTGAAATATTTAAAGATCAGTTAGAAATGGATGAAACCGGTTATTTAATTACCCATGGAAAATCTACCAAAACTAACAAACCTGGTGTGTTTGCTGCTGGTGATGTACAAGATCATGAATACAGACAAGCGGTTACAGCTGCAGGTACAGGATGTATGGCTGCATTAGATGCTGAGCGTTATTTAGGAAGTTTAGAATAAGCTTTGGTTTAAACCATATATAAAAAAACCTTCACAAGTGTGAAGGTTTTTTTATTGACAAAATTATCTATTTTAAAAACAGTTTTTTGTTATTTTACTATCTTAACCATCAAGTATTTATTCAGCAACAATAACTCTTTTTGATGAACAACTTTTTGACACTAATCTTTTTATTAACTTATATAAATTTGTTTTGTCAGAAAGTAAAAGACACTACTTATATAAAAGACCTGAATAAAAAAATAAGTCTAAAGTTAACAACCAGTAACAAATCTGAAAGTTTTTCGGTTAAAAGTCCACAACAAAAATATGAGCTTGCTCCCAATACAGAGTACATCACCAAATTAGGTTTTAACTACCGTTTTATTTCTTTTTCCTTAAAATTACCCACTGAATTTATTACAGACTCTTATTATAATGACCGTAAAGGAGCTACTAAAATATTTTCTTTTGATATTAATTTTTTTACAGAGCATTGGCATCACTATTTATCAATAAATAAAACGAAAGGATATTATATTACAAATACAGAAGATTTTATAAATAATTGGGATCCTAAAACTGATGATTATATACAATTCCCTGAACTCGTTTACACAGCATTCTCGGGAATTAGTTCTTATGTTTTAAACCCAAATTTTTCTTTAAAATTCATAACCAATCAAAACGAAAAACAACTTAAAAGTGCTGGTAGCTTTATTCCAACCATTACCTATAAATACTATAGCATTGATAATAAAGAGGCACTGACTACTACTAACTCAACTCAAAAATCTAAAATTCTAGAAATTGTTCCTGAAATTGGTTATTACTATACCCATGTACTCAATCAAAATTTTTATTTTTCTGGAGGAATCACAAGTGGTGCAGGATATAAAAACACTCAATTACTTACCCGATATATGAGTAATTCAATCCGTAGTAAAAATCATAACATCATATTACAAGCTGGAGCTGAATTGACTATTGGCTATGATGATGAATACTTTTTTTCTGGACTTAAATTAGCCAATACATGGAACCAAGAAATCATGAAAAATTCAAACACTACCAATTTACATAATGAAGTTTTCTTTCGTTTTTTTATTGGCTATAGATTTAATGCTCCTAAAAAAATAGATACCTTTATCACCGATAAAATTTTATCGAAAATACCTTTCTAAAATTATATAATGTACCCTATTAAACCTTTACAATAAAACAAAGTCTTATCTCAAAAAAAATAACAAATGGCAAAAAAGACAAGTAAGTACATGAGAATTGTTCATAGATACTTAGGATTTTTTTTAATTGGAATTATGAGTGTTTATGCACTAAGTGGAGTTGTCTTAATTTTTAGAAATACAGATTTTTTAAAAAAAGAAACAACTATTGAACGTGAAATAGGAAAAAACATTCCTAATAAAGAGTTGGGTAGAAGTTTAAGGCAGAAAAATTTTAAAGTTTTAAAAGAAGAAAATAACGTAGTATTCTTTAAAAACGGTGAATATAATAAACAAACAGGTGTTGCCAATTATACTACAAAGAAACTTCCTTATGCTTTACATCAAATGACAAAGCTACACAAAGCAAATTCAGATCATCCTTTATTTTGGTTAAACATCTTTTTTGGAGTTTCATTATTATTCTTTTCTATATCATCATTCTGGATGTTTATGCCTAAAACAGCTATTTTTAAAACAGGAATGTGGTATACCTTGGGCGGAATTATTTTAACATTGGCTTTATTGTTTATTTAGCTTTAATACTATACATCATAAAAAAAGCCTTCACATTTGTGAAGGCTTTTTTATTTTAACATTTTATGCAAACTACTCTTGATCATCAAAAGCAGCCATAATTTCATTAGAAACTCCCATGTTAGAGAAACCTCCATCATGGAATAAGTTCTGTAATGTTACTTTTTTAGTTAAGTCAGAGAATAATGTAATAGTGTAATCTGCACATTCTTGAGCTGTTGCATTTCCTAATGGAGACATTTTTTCAGCGTAGTTGATAAATCCAGAAAATCCTTTTACTCCATTACCAGCAGTAGTTGCCGTTGGAGATTGAGAAATTGTGTTTACACGTACTTTGTGATCTCTTCCAAAGAAATACCCAAATGAACGAGCCACAGATTCTAAATAAGCTTTGTTATCAGCCATATCATTATAATCAGGGAATACTCTTTGTGCTGCCATATAAGTTAAAGCAACAATAGATCCCCATTCTGCCATAGCATCTTTTTTATATAAAACTTGCATTACTTTGTGAAAAGACAATGCAGAAATATCAAAACCTTTATGAGTAAAATCGTAATTATTATCTGTATAGTGAATTTTTTTACGAACGTTTACAGACATTCCTATAGAGTGTAAAACGAAATCAATTTTACCACCTAAAATCTCTACTGATTTTTCGATTAAATTTTCAATATCTTCTAACTTGGTAACATCAGCAGGAATAATTTCAGAACCTGTCTTTTCAGCCAATTCGTTAATTTCTCCCATACGCATTGCGATTGGGGCATTTGTTAAAACAAAAGTAGCTCCTTCTGCATGTGCAGACTCTGCTACTTTCCAAGCAATTGAATTAGAGTCTAAAGCTCCAAAAATGATTCCTCTTTTACCTTTTAATAAATTGTACATATATAAATAATGGTTAATTGTTAATGGTTAGTAGTTAATGGTGATTGATAAATAATTAATTCATTTCACTCTATAATAGATACCAACTACCTAATACCAGCTACCAAATACTTTTGGCAAATATAAGTTTTTCCACTTAAATACTTAGCAATTGTGATGCATGTTCTATAGCCGACTGAGATTTTTCCTTTCCTCCTAGCATTTCTGCTATTTCTTCTACTCTTTCATTCAAGGCTAATTGCGTTAAATAACTAATGGTTTCATTACCTTCTACTTTTTTATACACTTTGTAATGTGTTTTAGCTTTTGAGGCTACTTGTGGTAAATGTGTAATGGTGATAACTTGCATATTTTGTCCCATAGTATTCATTACATCTGCAATTTTAGTAGCAACATCACCAGAAACTCCTGTATCTATTTCATCAAATAAAATAGTGGGTAAACTCACAAATTTTGATAAAATCATTTTAATTCCCAACATAACTCTAGAAAGTTCCCCTCCTGAAGCTACTTTTTTTAACAAACCAAAATCAGAACCTTTGTTTGAGGATAGTAAAAAAGAAACATCATCAATACCAAATTCTGTAAATTCTTTTACTGGCTGAATATCTACCACAAACTGTGCATTTTCCATGCTTAATTTAGCCAATACTTGTTCTAATTCTTTTTTAAAGTTTGTAACTACTTTTTTTCTATTATCTGAAATAGTTTTGGCTATTTTTAATGTTAATGCCTTTTGCTCTTTCACTTTATTTTCAGCATCTTTTAACAAATCTGCAGCATCTTCAACTTGCCCTACTTTTTCTGCTAATGTATCTCTAACAACTATTAACTCTTCTAAAGAAGTTACAAAGTGTTTTTTTTGCAAATCAAATAATAGGCCTAACCTATCATTTAAACTTTCAAGTTCTTCAGGATTTGCTTCTACTTTTTCGGCATGTTTTTCTAGTTCAAAAACCAAATCATCTAATTCAATTTTTAAACTTTTAGCTCTTTCGTGCATAGATGCATATTCTCCATCAAAAGAAGCTATTTTTCCTAAAGCATTTTGTAATTGATTTAATAAATTTTGTACTCCTATTTCTTCTTCGGTGGAAATTTGCAAACTTTCGAACAGATAAGTTTTAATGTCTTCTGCATGAGATAATTTTTCTATTTCTAATTCCAAAGTTTCTATTTCATCAACTTCTTTTAGTTTTGCATTTTGCAATTCTTTATACAAATGCAAATTATATTCATATTGTTGCTGTGCTTCTTCTTGATTGGCTTTTAGTACTGCTAATTCTTTAACCGCTTTTTTATACTTTTTATGTTCAGATTGATAGTTTTTTAATATCTCTAAATTACCAGCCAAGGCATCTACTACATAAAACTGATAGTGTTTATCTGATAACGATCTTGTATTATGTTGTGAGTGAATGTCTAACAAATACTCTTTAAGTTCTTGTAAAGCTTTTAAATTAACAGGAGTATCATTAACAAAAGCTCTTGATTTTCCGTTAGGTAACAATTCCCTTCTTATAATTGTTAAAGGTTCATAATCTAACTCTAAATCATCAAAAATTTGTTCTATTTTATAGTTTCCAATTTCAAATTCAGCCTCTATCACACATTTTTTATCCTTATCCTTTAAGTTAGTTAAGTCTGCTCTATTTCCTAACACTAAGCCTAAGGCTCCTAAAAGAATAGATTTACCTGCACCTGTTTCTCCTGTAATAACGGAATACCCTTGAGTAAAATCTATTTGCAATCTCTTGATCAAAGCATAATTTTGAACAGATAGTGAAACTAACATAAAAGCGAATTAAAGTTTATAAAGAATTTATTTGTCTCCACTTTTTAGAGTTTGTAGAGGAAACTCTTTTTAATATTGATACTAGCTCTGAAGTATCTACTGCTGAATTGTTTTGAAAGATATTTACAATTTCATCAGCTTTTGCATCCATAAAAATACGAATCATAAAACTATTCGGATTTTCATCGTACATTTTTTCTAAGAGCTGTAATTGTTGAATCATTTTTGAGGCTGCTGCTTTTTGATTTCTTTCAAAAACATCCATCACATCATAATGATATTGAAACATTAATTTTCTGTATAACTCACTAGCTGAAGCCAACATATTATCTACTAATGTAAACCGAGTAATGTTTCCCTTGCTATTTTCCCATCCCAAATAACCAGATTGTTGTGCTTGATTGGCAATAGCTAAAGCAGTATTTAAATACGGAGTTCCTCCTTGTAAACTAAAAGTATCCACATACATTCCTAAAATTAAATACGCATAGTATGACAATGTAGAAACCAAGTTAGACTCAAAACCATTAGGGTTGTAGTTTATAGGCTGAAATTCTGTGTATTGAAAAGAAAAACTATTGTCTTTATAGTTTAATAGAGGACTGTAATAACTAGAGTTATATACTGGTCTTGATGCTTGTACTTGTATAGTACCTACAAAAGTATTTGTAGATTTTTGTTCTGTTAACAAAATAGTAACAGCACATTTTATTTTTTCATGATCTTTAAACGCAACATTTGTCCATTGCGTTTGATTCATAAATTCTGTTAAAGAATTCTCTAAGGTTTTAAAAATCTGATTATTAGACACCTGTATTTGATCTGCATTCACCGTTACATTACAGTTTAATTCCTGTGCTTTTACTAGCGAAAAAGCAAGTAGAAAAAAACAGAAAATTAATTGTTTATACATGTAACTTATGAGTAATAACAGTTAGAATATCTTGAGCAACTTCTGCTTTAGATTTCATTTCAAATCTTTGTAAATTAAAATCTTTATCAATAATAGTAATTTTATTGGTATCTGTAGCAAAACCTGCTCCTTTATCTCTTAGCGAATTTAATACAATTAAATCTAAATTTTTACGAGTAATTTTACCTTTTGCATTTTCTTCTTCATTATTAGTTTCCAATGCAAACCCTACCAACAATTGTTTCTTTTTAATGGCTCCTAAAGAAGCTAAAATATCCTTTGTTGGTGCCAATTGAATATCTAAACTAGTGTCTTTCTTTTTTATTTTTTGAGTGGCTACATTTGCAGGTTTATAATCTGCAACCGCTGCTGAGCAAATAGCAACATCTACATTTTTGTAATATTCATGGCAAGCAATATACATATCTTCTGCACTAACCACATCAATTCTTTTTACAAAGGAATGTGCTATTTTTTGATTTGATGGTCCACTAACTAAAATAACTTCTGCCCCTAAATTAGCAGCTCTTTTTGCTATTTCAAAGCCCATTTTACCAGACGAATGATTTCCTATAAAACGTACAGGATCTATAGCTTCATATGTTGGTCCAGCCGTAATTAATATTTTTTTTCCTTTTAATGGTAACTTAGACTGAATGTCTTTTTCTATAAAAGCAACAATATCTTCGGGTTCTGCCAACCTACCTTCACCCACCAAACCACTAGCCAACTCACCACTAGTTGCAGGAATACAAATGTTTCCAAAAGAAGTCAGTTTATCAATACTATCTTTTGTTGATGGATGTTGATACATATCTAAATCCATAGCCGGTGCAAAATACACAGGACATTTAGCTGATAAATAAGTTGCTAACAGTAAATTATCACAAACTCCATTGGTCATTTTAGCCAAAGTGTTTGCCGTAGCTGGAGCAATAAGCATTAGATCTGCCCACAGTCCTAAATCTACGTGATTGTTCCAAACAGCATTCTCATCTTCTTCATTATAAAAAGTAGAATGTACTGGATTTTTAGATAAAGTAGAAAGTGTTAACGGTGTAACAAATTCTTTAGAAGCAGGTGTTTGTACAACTTGTACATGTGCACCTGCTTTTATAAATTGTCTTACCAAATGAGCCGTTTTATAGGCAGCAATGCCTGCACTAACTCCTAATAAAACTTTTTTCCCATCTAATATACTCATAGAGAATTACTCTTGACCTGGTTTTCTGTGGTATACTTTTCCTGCTAACCACTCCTCAACAGCAATAGCATGAGGTTTTGGCAATTTTTCGTAAAATTTAGAAACCTCTATTTGTTCTTTATTTTCAAAAACTTCTTCTAAACTATCGTTGTATGTAGCAAACTCTTCTAATTTATCTACCAACTCCTTTTTTAAATCACTACCAATTTGAGTAGCCCTTTGTGAAATAATTGAAATCGCCTCGTAAATATTTTGCGTTGGCTCTTCTACTTTTGATTTGTCATAAGTAATTGTTGACAAAGGAGCTTCTGTTTTTTTGTAATCCATGATTTTATATAATTATCTTAACTATTTTGTTCTTGTTTTGGCTGACTTTCTTTTAACAATTTGTTATACAAATCGTCAGCTTCTTTTGAATATTCTGAATTTGGAAATGCTTTTTTATACCTTGTATAAACTTTTATTGCATCTTTAATTCTATCTTCTTTTTTATAATAAATACTATTAATTCCTAATTCATAAGCCGATTTAAACTTATAAAACATTGCTTGTTCTTTGTAAGATGTTCCTAAGTAATCAAAAATCACATTGTCAAAAGCTACAATTGCAGACATGTAATTACCTATTTTGTAGTACTGTTTAGCTATTTCAAAGGCTTTGGTTTCTAACTTGTAACTTAATGCATTCATTCTTTCGTTAGCATCAGCAATTTTTTCCGAATCAGGGTTTTTATCTATAAAACTCTGAAAAGCTTCCATTGCTTTTTTAGTATCTGCCTGATCTATACTATATTTTGGAGATAGGTTAAAATAACTTTCGGCTATTTGATATTGAGCCTCTTCTAACTTTGTACTTTTAGGAAAACTTCTAATAAATTTTTCGTAGTAATAAATAGCAGTTGTATAATCTCCTATTTGAAAATTCCCATCTGCCAACCTGTAAACAACAACCTCTTTTTGTGGTTTGCTTTCATAAGATGGTAAAATAAGTTCAAACAATCGATTTGATTTTTGGTATTCTCCCTCTTTATACAAATCGCTTGCCATCGTATATCTTTCTTCAGAAGTACCTTTGTTTAAAACCTTATTGTACTTACCACACGATGCTAATAGGACTACTAATCCTAAAACTAAACTTAACTTTACACTTTTTAACATAAATTGATTTTATTACGAAGCAACGTAAAAAGATTCTACAAATTGCTTCAATTCACCTTGTAATTTATCGGTAGCTTTTACCAAAGGCAACCTTACACTACCATTACAATGTCCTAATATTTCTAACAAGGCTTTTACTCCTACTGGGTTTCCCTCAGAAAAAATTAAACCTATACTTTCTTGTATTCTATACTGTGTTGCAAAAGATTTTCTTGCTTTGTCTAACAACCCTAAACGAACCATATGACTAAATTCACTTGGAAAAGCTTGACCAATTACAGATATTACACCTGCACCTCCTGCTAATACTATTGGTAAAGCAATCATATCATCACCTGAAATTACTAAAAAATCATTAGGAACCAACTTTATTAATTTTAAAGCTTGATCCATATCTCCTTTTGCTTCTTTTATTCCAATAATATTAGGAATTTCAGCCAATCTTGCTACCGTTTTTGGCGACACATTAGAAGCTGTTCTTCCAGGTACATTATACAAAATAATATCTACAGGACAAACTTCTGCTATGGCTTTGTAATGTTGATAAATTCCCTCTTGAGTTGGCTTGTTATAATACGGTGATACTGATAAAATGGCATTTACACCTGTAAAATTAGTATTCTTTATTTCTTGAATAACAGCCTGTGTATTATTACCTCCAATTCCTAAAACAATTGGCAATCTTCCTGCGTTTGTATTGATAATAGTTTTTTTAACCAATTCTTTTTCTTCATTGGTTAAAGTTGCTACTTCTGCAGTAGTCCCAAGAACTACCAAGTATTCCACAGCATTGTCTATTTGAAACTCAACCAGCTTTTCTAAAGCCTGAACATCTACATTTCCCTCTTGATTAAATGGGGTTACTAACGCTACACCTGTACCTAAAAAAATACTCATCTCTTACTTACGTTCTTTTATTAATTATGCTAGCGTGCAAATTTACGATTTTATTTAGATAAAATCCACTCAAATAATCACACATACACATTTAGCTATAATAATTTAACATAAATAAAAAATGAGTATTTTTTTTAGCAGTATAAATACTTAGTTTTACCAACCTCTAGAAAAAGTTTCTCTTTCTCCGTTTAGATTAATAACTATTAATTTATTAATATTTTCATCATGTTCAACCTCTGATTTAATCTTTTCAATATCAGACAAGCTATTAATTTTATAATTATTAATAGATAAAATTACATACCCTGGTCTAATTCCTAACTTTTGTAAATCTCTATTGTTTATTTTCTTTACAACTAACCCAGTATCAATATCTAATTTTTTCTTATAAGCATCTGGCAATCCTCCAAACTGAATCCCAAAAGCTTCAGTAATCATGTCGTTAATTTCAGATAGTTTTACTTTAAAATCTTTAGCAACTCCACCTCTATTAACCGTAACCAATACTTCATCTCCTGGTCTTTTAGCTGTTAACTGTCCCACTAAATCGGCAAACTTATGAATAGCAACATTGTTAATTTTTGTAATGATATCTCCTGATTTTAATCCTGCTTTATATGCTCCTGTATTAGCTGACACCTCTGATATATACACTCCATTAACATCTTCTTTTAACTCAGTAGAAATTCCTAAAACAGCTCTTTTTACCATTCCATTTTCCATTAAATCTTCCACCACCCTTTTTGCAATGTTTGAAGGAACTGCAAAAGAATATCCTACAAAAGATCCTGTTTGAGATGAAATTGCTGTATTAATCCCAATTAATTCTCCTCTTGTGTTTACCAATGCTCCTCCGCTATTCCCTGGATTTACTGCCGCATCTGTTTGAATGTATGATTCAATTCTACCATCACCTTCTAAATCCCTTCCTTTTGCACTTATAATTCCAGCTGTTACCGTTGATGTTAAATTATAAGGGTTTCCTACAGCCAAAGCCCATTCACCAATTCTAGTCGAATCAGAATCTCCAAAAGTAATATAAGGTAAATCTTCTGCATCTATTTTTAACAAAGCAATATCAGTTGATGCATCTGTACCTATTAATTCTGCTTTATATCTTTTTTTATTGTTTAATACAATTTCTAAATCTGTAGCATTGTCAATTACATGATTATTGGTAATTATATAACCATCCGGAGAAATTAACACTCCACTACCTGTTCCTACTTTTTTATACTCTCTTCCATAACTTTGCCCATAGAAGAACTGAGCAAAAGGATTTTGTTGCACCCCCACAGACGTATTAGTAACATGCACAACAGCATTGACCGTTGCCTCAGCAGCTGTAGTGAAATCTACAGAATTTTCTGCTGCTACTAATTTTGAATTACTTGTATAAACAGGAAAATGATTTACAGTTTCTGTTTCTTGAAGCTGTGATGGTTTTTCTTGAGAATTTATAAGCGTATGATAGAGTCCTAATGAAATAAAACCTCCCAACAGAGCTACCACGAATAACTTAATGTTTTGTTTCATAATAATTATTTTTTGTGTTACAAAACCAAATTTTCAAAAACTGTGCCATTGGAAAAACATCAACCATAACACTGTCAATCTTTCAGTCCAAACACAGCATACAATACTGACTCTAAAACAGATAGCAACAAACTAAATAAAATAGCTATTCCAATACCATCTACTGTAAATCCAGATATTAGAGTATCCGCCATATTGATTATTATAGCATTGATAATTAACAAAAACAACCCTAAAGTCAACACTGTTATTGGCAAAGTCAATACAATTAAAATAGGCTTTACTAATAAGTTTAAAATACTTAAAATTAATGCTACCCAAACAGCAGTTCCCAAACTTGCTACTGCAACCCCAGGCAATAAATTTGCTATTAGCACCACTGCCAAAGCATTTACTAATAATTGAACAATTTGTTTCATCTTTTTTCTTTTAAAAATACAACCTATTTAAACGAAACACAAAATTCTGTTCAATCTATTCTTAGTATTATGTGCTCTCCTATTTTTCTTTGTATTTTTGTGTGATTAAAATTTTAGAAATGGATATTACTTTTTATAAATACCAAGGAACAGGAAATGATTTTGTTATTATTGACAATAGAGATCTTAGTTTTCCTAGAGAAAATACCGACTTAGTACACTTTTTATGTGATAGACGTTTTGGTGTTGGAGCTGATGGATTGATGCTATTAAATCCGTCTGACCAATATGATTTCACTATGATATATTACAATGCTGACGGGTCTGAAAGTACCATGTGTGGTAATGGCGGACGTTGTTTGGTTGCTTTTGCTCACAAACTTGGCGTTTTTGAAAAAGAAACCACATTTGATGCCATTGATGGTTTGCATTATGCTAGCTATGAAAACGGAATTACCAACTTACAAATGATTGATGTAAACAGTGTTGAGGTATATAAAAACCACTGTTTTTTAAACACAGGATCTCCACACCATGTTCAACTTGTAGAAGACCTTGGTTCTTATGATGTAAAAAATAATGGTGAAAAAATTAGATATGGTGCTCCTTATTTTACTGAAGGAACCAATGTAAATTTTGTAGAGTCATTAAATAATGATAAATTTAGAGTAAGAACCTACGAGCGAGGTGTTGAAGATGAGACACTTGCCTGTGGTACTGGAGTTACAGCAGTAGCCATTGCTATGTACGAACAAAAACAAACAAGCAACACCATAATACCTTTACAGGTAGAGGGTGGTGAATTAGAAGTTTCTTTTGAACCTACCGAAAGTGGCTACAAAAATGTGTTCTTAAAAGGACCTGCTACATTTGTATTCAACGGAAACATCACATATCATGGGTAAGCTAACAGGAAAAAACATCAGACTACGTGCTCTTGAGCCAACAGATTTAGACTTTCTATACAATATAGAAAATAATGAAGCTTACTGGGAAGTCAGTAACACTCAAACCCCGTATTCTCGTTATATCCTAAAGCAATATTTAGAAAATGCTCATTTAGATATTTATGAAGCCAAACAATTGCGTTTTGCCATAGAAAATAAAAAACATCAAATTGTGGGTATGATTGATTTATTCGATTTTAGCCCACAACATTTAAGAGCTGGTGTTGGTGTATTAATAGACCTAAGCTATCAACAAAAAGGCTACGCTACAGAAGCTATTAAACTGCTAAACAAATACGCATTTTCGTTTTTAAACCTAAGACAGTTGTATGCAAATATTACTGTTGACAATAAAAAAAGTATTCAATTATTCGAAAAAACAGGATATCAATTAGTTGGTATTCGTAAAGACTGGATTTTTAGCAACGGGGATTTTAAAGACGTTGCCTTTTATCAGATCATTCACCCTTCAATTTTACATGAAAAAAACATATTATAGCCTAGGTGCTTTTAGCCTAGCAATTATCTTTATAGGACTTTATTTTTATAATGTTATTTACAGTAACCAAATAAAACAAGACACTAAAGTATATATCAAATCAACAGATTCTTTAGTACAAGTCATTAATAACTTAGACAGTATTTGCAACAATATTAATCACATCAAAACTGTAGCTTCGTTAAAAAAATATAATCACATAAAACCAGGAATGTACCTATTAAAAAACGGTATGAGTGCTAGTGATATTATTAACCTACTTCGTAGTGGACAACAAACTCCTGTTAAGGTTACCTTTAACAATCAGAATTATATAGAAGATTTGGCAGGGAGAATTTCTCATCAAATTGAAGCAGATTCTATTAGTGTTTTAAATAGTTTAACAAATCCTGACTTTTTAAAACAAGAAGGTTTTAATCACAAAACAGTATTAAACATGTGTATGCCTTATACATATGACTGTTATTGGACTATTAGTCCAAACAAACTAAGAAGTAAATTGTTAAACGCCTACAAAAGATACTGGAACACCGACAGAGTTTCTAAAGCAAAAAAATTAAATCTAAGTCAAAATGAAATTATTTCATTGGCCTCTATTGTACATAAAGAAACCCAACACAAACCCGAAAGAAAAAAAGTTGCAGGAGTCTATTTAAACAGAATTAGAGTAGGAATGCCACTACAAGCAGACCCTACTATTGTGTATGCTTTAAAAGAAAAACACGGAAGAGACACAGTCATTAAAAGAGTATTAAAAAAAGATTTAGGAATAAATTCTCCTTACAATACTTATATCAACAGAAACATTCCTCCATCTGCGATAGCCATGCCAGATATTGATGCCATTGATGCTGTGTTAAATGCAGAAAGACACCCTTATTATTATTTTTGCGCAAGTCCTGACAAATTAGGAACACATAATTTTGCCAAAAACTTAAGTCAACACAACAGGAATGCAGCAGCCTATCAACGTTGGTTGAATAATCACAGAATACACAGATAAAAAATTTATTGTACAAACAGTTCTCGACTTCGCTTGAAACACCTATTAAACTAAATCATCAAGCGGAGTTAAAAAACAGTATCCAAGTACAAGAATTTAAAACTCAAACGGATTACTTTCTAGTGAACACTAAATTAAGCGTGAATAATAAAAATGGCTGGAATTTTATGAATTTCAGGTTTCTGATTTTTCCATTCAGCTACGGTAAAAGTTCTGATATACTCTGACGGCATAGTAATATCTGCAGCAATACAAAGTTTAGTAGATGGAGATAAAGTTGCTTTTAAATCATCTAACATTTTATGATTTCTATAAGGTGTTTCTATAAAAATTTGAGACTGCTTATGGTCTTTAGACAAACGCTCCAAACGTTTTATTTCTCTTTTTCTATCTCCTTTATCAATAGGCAAATAACCATTAAAAGCAAAACTCTGTCCATTCATTCCAGAAGCCATCATAGCCATTAAAATAGAAGAAGGCCCTACCAACGGAATAACACGTATTCCTTTTTTATGTGCTAATGAAACTACATCTGAACCCGGATCTGCCACAGCAGGAACTCCTGCCTCTGATAACAAACCTATAGAAATTCCTTCCATACAAACATCTAAATAAGTATTTACCTCTACAGGATCAACATACTTATCAATTAACTTTAACTGTAAACTTGGTTGAGATTTGGTAGGTGTGATTTTTTTAATAAAACGCCTGGCTGACTTTTCATTTTCTACAATAAAATGAGTTAAACTTTCTACCACAGACTTTACAGAAATTGGCATTACCTCTAAAGGTTCATTATCTCCTAAAGTTGTTGGTATTAAGTACAAATGTCCTTTCATTTTATCGGTTTATTTTTTTGATAATAATATCACAAGCTTCATTTAACATTTGATAAACCTGCTCAAAACCATTGTCCCCTCCATAATAAGGATCTGGAACAGAAATATCCTCTCTTGGGTAAACAGCTTTCATAATCATGCTTATTTTAGCTCTTTGCTCATCAGTAGAAGCCATCATTAAAATATGTCTATAATTAGACTCATCCATAGCATAGACATAATCAAATTTATCCAAATCTGATTTTTCTATCTTTCTTGCTCGTTGATCTGTAATATCAATTCCATGTTTTTTTGCTACTGCTATAGATCTAGCATCAGGTAAGTTTCCCACATGATACGCTCCTGTTCCTGCAGAATCTACAAAAACCCCTTCATTTTCAATTTTAGATTTTAAAATACCCTCGGCCAAAGGCGACCTACAAATATTCCCTAAACAAACCATTAAAACCTTAACTGGTTTCATACACTAAAATGATAATTTTTTAGAAATATCATCTACATATTTCTTAAACTGTTTATCAGTAGCCGTTAAATTATCTACTGTTTTACAAGCATGTAGTACGGTAGCATGATCTCTTTTTCCTATTTGAGAACCTATACTTGCTAATGATGATTTTGTTAGTTTTTTAGAAAAATACATAGCCAATTGTCTCGCTTGTACAATGTGACGTTTTCTTGTTTTAGACTGAAGTGTAGCCAAATCAATTTCAAAATATTTAGAAACAACTTTCTGTATATAATCTACAGAAACCTCTTTCTTGGTATTCTTTACAAACTTATCTACAATAGTTTTAGCCAAAGTAAGGCTAAACTCTTTTTTATTAAATGCCGATTGCGCTATTAAAGAAGTAACAACTCCTTCTAATTCCCTAACATTTGTTTTGATGTGTTTGGCGATAAACTCAATTACTTCTTCAGGAACCTCTACTCCATCTCTGTACAATCTGTTCTTTAGGATGTGGATTCTAGTTTCAAAATCTGGTGCTTGTAATTCTGCTGACAATCCCCATTTAAAACGAGACAACAAACGTTGCTCTATGTCTTGCATGTCTACTGGAGCTTTATCAGAAGTTAAAATCACCTGTTTTCCATTTTGATGCAATTCATTAAATATTTGGAAAAATGCATCTTGAGTTTTGGTTTTTCCTGATAAAAATTGAATATCATCAACAATTAACACATCTATCATTTGATAGAAATGTAAAAAGTCATTTCTATTGTTATTCTTTAAAACAGCATCACCATATTGTTGAATAAATTTTTCCGTAGAAACATATAAAACTGTTTTGTCTGGATATTTATCTTTTACTTGTACACCAATGGCATGTGCTAAATGAGTTTTCCCTAAACCAACTCCACCATAAATCATTAATGGATTAAAAGAAGTTCCTCCTGGTTTATTAGCCACAGCCATACCTGCAGATCTTCCTAAACGGTTAGATTCTCCCTCCATAAAGTTCTCAAAACAATAATTTGGATTTAAGTTAGATTCTACTTTAACTTTTTGTAATCCTGGAATAATAAAAGGATTCTTAACCTCTCTGCTTATACTCTTTGATGGAAAATTTACGTTTTGAGGTTGCATTGGAGCCCTGTTTGAACTCGGAATTTTAACCGTTTGAGGTACTTTACTACTATATGAATTCTCTAATCTTACATCATACAACAAACGAGCTTCTTTACCTAACTCTCTAACAAGTGCACTTCTTAAAATTTTTACATAATTTTCTTCTAAAAACTCGAAGAAAAACTTACTAGGTACTTGAATTGTTAACGCTCCTCCTTCTAATTTAACCGGGACAATTGGCTCAAACCAGGTCTTAAATCCAACTGGCGTAATATTATCCTTTATAAATTCTAAGCAAGCAGCCCAAACAGTCTCAGCAGTTTTAATCAT